>NZ_CP013214.1 GCF_001545095.1 Erysipelothrix larvae | reverse complement strand
CTCTAAACTCCCTCTTTAAAGTGTTTGGTTTATCTTATTTTCAAAGGCATAAATGAAAGAAAAAATGCCGTAGCGAGCTGAGATTCAATCAGCATTTACAAATAAAGTGTGGCACTATTTGCGAAAAAAATTTTTAATATTACGATTATCTTTGAAGTGACAATCAACAGTTCAATGGATACATTGGTAAACATTTAAAAGCGTTGAATAAAGCATATTCACACATATTCTGCTACCTATAAATCCTTACTTTCTAAGAATTCAATTTCTCCATAAATCCATTATTCTCGTTTCAATCAATATTGAACAAAATATTTTAAACTGTCAGCCTAACAAATCAATGTACACATCATCAAGGGTTGTCTGGACTTGTCTCTCATGTAAAAGTTTTGAAATAAAGCGAATCTTTAAACCGTTTGATGTAGCCATTGCGCTCACAAACTTCGCAGAATCATCCTCATTTTTTGATTGACTCAAAGGATTCATACGATTCAAAAACATTTGTATCATTAATCAGTGCTTCTTGATTCTTTATCGACAGAATTTGTCCATCTTTCATCACAATAATCTGGTCTGCAATCATTTCAACATCCGAGATAACATGCATTGCAAGAATAAACAATGCGATCTGTCGCTACTTCCGCGATAACCTTTCTTAAATTTAACCGTTGAACGGGGTCAAGGCCTGCTGTCGGCTCATCCAATAATAATATCTTGGGATCATTAAGCAGTGCTTGGGCAATGAGGACCCGCTGCTTCATACCACCTGATAATTGATCCAAAGATTTATGTTTAATCGTTTCTAAATCAGTGCGTTCATGATGGTGTTTACGTTCTCTGAAATCACGTTTCGCTTAATCCCTTTCATTGTACTCATATAAATCAAAAAAGACTCCACTGTGAGATTAGGGATTAGCGATTGTTGTTGTGGCATATAGCCAATCATCTTTCGATAGTCATCACCCAATTGATGAATGCTTTTTCCATGATATAAAACGTCCCCTTCATAGCCCAAGGTTGTGCTTAAAATATTAATAAGGGTCGATTTCCCAGCACCATGTGTCCCAATAAAGCATACACACCCTCATCTAACGATAAACTAATCTTATTCAGCGCTATGGTTTCTCCATAGCGTTTTGTTATGTTTTTAAGCTCAAGAATACTCATGATATTAACCCTCTTTTCACATTCATACCAATACCACCAATGACCAAACTCATATAACCTACCGCAACCACAGGATGTTCTAATATAGCCGTTGTAAGCACCATAAGTGGTGAGTATTCAGGGAAGAGTGTAAACAACCCCATCACCACAATAACAACAAATATCATGCCAAATAATGCCTTTAATCCGCTTGTTTGTCGGGCAAGTCGATAACTACTCAAAACAATCAATCCATACACCAAGGCCCTAATTAACAGTGTACACACCATGTACACTGCAAGTGAAACATCCAAGGACAGGTCAGTGTCAAGAATTAGACTCATTGGATAGTTCACAGTAAACAAATTATAGTATTTTAAGATCTTCGCAATATATATTCCATAAACACCAATACAGAGCACCCCACCAATCCCCAACAACAACTGGAGGTCGATCTTCTTCTTTTGTTTTCGACCTAAAAGAGTACTATCAAAAAGTGCATCAATCTTTGATGTCTTCGTTGGATTCACAAACATAAACACAAGACTCATCAGTGCTAAAGAAAGGGTTATAAAATGAATCTGCATGCTAAACAAGGACTCTCTACCAAAAAGCTGTTCGTACCCTTGTATATTTGAATAGTAGGCCTCCCCATTTATTAGTACTTGTTCGATTTCATCGCGTATCATGACAAGGGTACTGAGGTTGTTTGCTTTCTCGATGAGTTCACTATTATTGGTTTCATCACAATCCATTGTATTATCAATACAGGCATTGAGTTTGTCGCGCGCTTCTTGAGCGTCAAGGATGCGCACGTTCAAAGCTTCCAAAACATCCGCATCAACAATCCCCAGATACTCAGCACGCATAGCATCCACGTTTGCTTGTTCTGCATCTTCTAAGATGGTATAGCTCATATAGCGATACCCATTGTATCCAATTAAGATTACACAGATTAAAAATGCTTTATAAAGGATTCCCATTTGGAAGAATTCTTGAAGGGCAAGTGATTTAAACCTAAAGGAAAGTTTAAGGTCAAACTGCTTAAAGCCAATTCGATTGATATTTCGATACATTCCCCAAGATAAAATGCTAACACAAACAGTAAGAACACACAGTGCAACAATTTGCAGTGTAGCAAGTTGAAACCCTAGTCCCAAAACAATCGAAATATTAAAGCTTGGCATTGATCCAATAAGATAAGCATACACATTAATATATTTGAGAACACTGTAACCCGATGTAATTGAGATAAAGCTATGCATTAAGTACTGAACTAATGTCATCAAAATAAATACAAACAATGCCAGTGCATCATTTCTAAAATGTGAATAAATATGATTAGAATGGAACCAATGAAAAGCATACTCAGAATACCAAGACTTGAAATCATAATGAGATAAGACAAACAATTTAGATAATAAGGGAACCGGTTGAATCCTGAAATAAATTGAATCGGAACATATAATGACAACCCCATTAACTTAAGTGTACCCACTGTAATAAGAAGCATACCCACTCTAAACAAAACAACACTAACTAATAATGCCAGTATCTTAGAAATATATAGGTGCTTCAACGATGTATGCGTACTCTCAAAAAGACGCAAATCTTTATTTGAACATCCTGATAGAAAAGCGCTTGTACACACATAATTACAAAAATAAATGACAGGATTGAAAAAATAGGAGAGCGCAATACAACCGATGGAACATAGGTATTTTCCACATTCAATTCGAGTGTGTTCAATGTTTGATAATATTGAATTTCCTTCTTAAACCTCACTAAATTATCTTTTGAATTAAAAAGCGATGACTGTATTTTCTTCTGATTGTTTTCAATGATTTCGTTATTATATTGCGTAAAGTTTTGAATCGTCTCAATTTGATTTTTAAGATATGAACTACTGAGTGCTTCAGTGGAAAGATTCCCTTGAAGATACTGATTCCGTTGTGTTATATAACTTTGGTTTTCATCACTATAAAATGTACCCACCAAAAAAACCAGGAGTACCAGCATCAGTATCATGACCCCTGGAAGAATACCACGATAAGATTTAAGACGCTTTAGCTCTTGATTTAACATCATGAATCCTAATTATCAAGTGCGTTGAGATAAGAAGAGGTTGCGATCTTAGTCCACTCACCTGTTTTATAGTTTACTGTATATATATCCCAAGCCATCATTCTTGTCATTTGCGACAACAACCAGCGTGTCTTTAAAACACACCGATGATTCCAGACACTTCAACCTTACTGCCGTTTAGGTCCAAAGAATTCGAAGGGACAAATGACTCACTTGCCTCCACTTCATAGACAAGTGTTCCATCATAATCATACACTTGAAATTTCAACGGAGATTCTGCACTTGTAGCATAAATATACTGATCATCAATATATTCCATCACTGTATGTTCAAAAGTGGTTCTAACATCACCCGCTTCATTCACAACATGTGCTAATATTTTATCGGCTTGGATTTCATAATAAAATAAAATTGGAATCATAAGAACTTGCTAAAAAATAGTCTGGAGCCGATATTACATTTTCCAATGAATAATCATCAAAGGAAAAAGCATACAATGTACTAACATTCGTTGATTGATTATACATATTAAGATATAAACCATCTTGTGAAGGAACATAACGAAGGAAACGTTGTCCTTCAGGTTCGATAATTTGTGTTTTCTCCTTCGAATTTAGGTTTACCACAAATACTTCCTGGGTAAAAGTATCAACATAAAATAGGTGACCATAGGTAATAAACATCTTATCAGGGACCGTGTCAAAAGTATAAACAACTTCTTTATTTAACCCTTCAGAATCAAGGCGATTAAGCATTAAGCCATTTTCCCCTTCAATCGTTCCATAGTATGAAATATAATAGAGCGACCCACCATAGCATTGAAAGTATTCCCCATCCATGATATCAAAATACTTCTCATACTCTAGCTCATAATCCTGAGAAACACTGACGACTTCATCATCGATATAGTTCAAATCCGCTAATTTTAAAGACTCTTGCATCGCATCATCGTACACATAAAGTGTTCCAGAATCAATGTAATAAATTGCGTCATCTGTTGCTGAAATGCTAATTTTTGAAATTTAGTATTCATCCCAGTAAACATCTGATTTGCAGGAATGCTCTCGTCAATTTTAGTGGATGTTTGCGTACATCCAGCCAACAATAAAAGTCCAATCAACAAACCTTTCTTCATATATTCTTCTTCTCCCTCTTCCGTGGCTTACCAAGACTAATAAATAATATTGTGTTTTAATTTTCTTTCATCAGTCTTAATAACTTTTACATTCAAGACTAGTAAATTTGATTTTACCTGTAAAAAATACGGCAACTAATCAAGCTTAATACGCTTTTGTGCACATCACTAGTGGAGCGGATTCCCTAGTGATATTTTTTACAACAAAAAGAATTTATTGACCGGGTGCTGTAACAGTTCCTGAACCGAGCGTGCTCAAAGTTTTACCCTGATAAGTCACAGTTCCTCTTGAAGAAGCACTAGAAATAGCGTAATTCTTAAATTGACAATAAACTCTAACATATGCTCCACCCATACCACTGGAACTGCCTGACGAATCGAATGATTGATACCCTATAGTCTCAGTAATATACGTCGTTATTTGACCGTTATACTTTGTATCATTAGCAATTGACCCATCAACTGATTTTCTATCACTGACCATTGAAACTCTTACGGTCATATAAGAATCAGTCTTTGACAATGCTGATATGTTTGTTGAAAACAAAATAAGTGTAAGTCCAAGCAATAAAATCGCAGTAAATATTTTCCTTCCATTATTTTTTGTAGCTCTAATCATAGTTAGTCCCCTTGTTTATATCTTCCGCTCTAATTATATTTTATCATGACAACCGAAAATGTATACCCTTTCATTTATTGTTATTTTTATTTTTATTGCAATCACAAATCTTGTGGGATGTTACATTTTTAACATAGGTTTTTCTACTTGCATCAATTAACTTTAGAAAAAGTATTCATCATCAGGGTAACCATTCTTCTTACTGCCTCAGCTGGGTCTTCGATGACAATCAATTTCTTGTTTTCTTTACGATATCCATGTGGTGCTTGGGGTGATGCATAATTCCCCTCCAAAAATAAGCGTGTTATTCTTGCTTCAGAACATTTCTTTATCTTCTTTAATTCATACCCTCTGAATGCTAATTTGATTTTATATTCGTTCACACCAGAATCGGTACGATAAACACATGTAGATAAAACTCACAATTGTAAGCTTTCAGATACTTAATCCAGAAACTATTGTATTCATTCTCACGTCCAATTCTCTCACTATCAGTTGCCATAACAAGATTCACATTACCTTTCTTTATATCTGATAGAAGTCTTTGAAAATTAGGGCGGTCCATAGTCGTTCCACTTTCACCATCATCCACATAAAATCTTACATTGTGAACACCTCCTATTCCACTATTTGTGATCACATTTTGAAGTACATCAAATTGATGTCTTACACTATAACCATGTTTGGCTTGTTCATCAGCGCTGACACGAACATATACTCCTATTTTGCGCTCTCTTAATTCTTGAATTCTCGAAAAAAAATGTTAGACCAGTTATCTATTTCAAGCACAAAAAACAGTGAAGGTTGAGAGTTTATTCCCTAAATAATAATATAAAATCGGATATTAAACTTTACTTGGGGTTTTCACTCGCAACACTATTTCTTGGGTGAGGTAATCTTGCTCTAGCCTCTGTCTTTAAAGAAGTTTGGGGATTTCTGTTGTAAACTGATTATCTTAGACCAGCAGAATAAAAAATCACTTTACTTTATGCACAATTAAGTGCTGTATTAAAGTGATTTTTTTTGTATTATTAGTTTAACGAGGTTAATAAAATGGTAGAAACCCCAAGTTTCCAGACCTAAGTTTCTACCAATCCAATACCTCCTATAAAGGAGTAAGAATATGATAACAGTTTTCTCAAACACATTCAATAATAAACAGTTTTCTCAAAAGGAATATTACAAATTTCTCAATTCAATTAATCCAAAAACAATACCTTGTCCGTGCTGTTCAAAAACAGATACACTGATTCGTTATGGATACTATCCGAAAACCATAATTACTGGGCGATTAACCATTGTCGTAGAAATCGCACGTTTCTTTTGTAATCAATGTAAGAGAACTCATGCAATAATACCAAGTAACTTACTTCCCTATTTTCAACTGTCTGTACCCACAATTGAAATAATATTAACCCATGAACTTGATAGCACGCTTTTAACTGATATTGATGAATCAACATATATTCGGATAAAAATACGTTTTAACGATTATGAATCGGTGAGACATTTAAGTTATTTGGAACGATTGAATTACTTCATATTATCCACAAAACGGAATATCTATCATTCCGCCATTACTTCACCAACATGAGAAAAATAGTTTTAACTCCTCAGATTGAATATAATGAAGATGGTTATTTAAATAACAGACAATCATTTTTATATTTAGGAGCAAGATACATAATGAAACCTTATCAAAATAGTCAAAGAGAGGCAGGGTTTCTATGAACGCTAATGCCACTCTTTTAAGTAACGAAAAAATTCTTGAATTATTTAACTTAGAACACCATCAAGTCCAGAAGATTGATATCAAAGGTCAAAGTGACGCATTGAATGTGTACATTACGCTTCAGGTAGAGGAACAAACATGCCCAATTTGTGAAAGCAAAACATCCACAATCAAAGATTATTCTGAAAAGAAGCTTCTCCACTCACTGGTAACACATATACCCTGTTACATTCGTTACCGTGCACGACGTTATAAATGCACAACGTGTAATAAATGCTTTTTTGAACACAATCCATTTGCGTATCGAAATATGAAGATTACTCAGCTGACCGTATATAATGTCCTGAATGATCTTAAATCGCCACATGAAACGTTTACCACAGTTGCCAATAGATATCGGTTATCTCCCACTACAGTATCATCTATTTTCGATTCCCACGTTTCTGTCTCCAGACAAAAACTACCCGCTTATCTGCTTATTGATGAATGTTATGCGTACCACAGTGATCGCAGTGATTATGTATGCGTTCTTATTGATGCAATGACAAAGAATATCGTAGATATATTACCGTCCCGTAAGAAACAAGACTTAGTCGCGTATTTTAGCCAAATCCCCCTTGAAGAACGCAAAGGAGTCTTAGGTATTGGAATCGACATGTGGTATAGCTATAGAGTCGTCGCAAAACAATTCCTTCCAAACGCGTTTATCAGTGTTGATCGTTTTCATGTTTATAGTGATTTAATGAAACGTATCGACTCTATTAGGGTAGACACTATGAAGAAACTAAAACCTCCTAAGAACTGGAAGCAAACAGAAGATAAAGTCAAAAGACAAGAATATTATAAGCGTGACCAGCAATACTATCTGCTTAAAAAGTTCAACTGGTTACTCTATAAAAACCCCAAAGCAACAACCACAGTTAAAGATAAGAAATACAATATATTTGATCCAAATGTACCGAAACAACGCAATAAGAAATTGGGAAAGTTTCTAAACCTTTACGACATAATAGACCTAATTCTTCAAACGAGCAATGGCCTTGAAGATGCATATAACATGAAGTTCTTACTCGATCAATTCTTCAATGAATCAAAAGCTGAGAATGCACACGAGAATCTGAACACACTCATCAGAGTGATGGCTCAGAGTAGAGTTGCATCAATCGTTGATTTTAGCCGAACTTTAGGAAAGTGGAAAAATGAAATTTGTCGCAACTTTCAATAAAGTAGAAAAATGCACAAAGGTCACAAATAAGAAAACAGGAGAAACCCATTATGAAGTTTCCATAACACACACATAAACAGTGCGTTGATTGAGAATCGAAATCGCATAATCAAGCAAATAAAAAACAATGCAAGTGGCTATCGTAATTGGGAGCGGTTTAGGAATCGTGTGTTGTATGTGCTTAATGAAGACGCAACATATCGAATTAACCCAATAATTAAAACAACCTATGACAAAAGGACTCTCTTAAGAAATGACTCATTATTGATATACTATAACAAAAGAGGGAAGCTATAGTCATGTGCGACTACGCTTCCCTTTGGTCTTTAACAAACTTGTTTGGGGTAACTTACTCCCCAAGTTATTTTATATCATTTTCTGAATTATCCCCAAGTTATTTCAGACCGCCTTAATTTTATGCATCATTTCACTATACAAGTTGGTTCTTTGACTTCCCTGTATCGATGAATTCTTGTAAGTTTTCATATGAGTATTCAACCATATTGCTGACTGCTTCATCGGTATAAGACCCAATATGTGGTGTAACAAGTACCCGTGGGTAGAGCGATTGAATCCGCGTCAACAACACATCAAAGTCTTCAGGGCGTGTTAGCTTATTGAAGTACTGTGTTTCATTTGCTAAAACATCCGTTGCATAGCCTTGAATCTTCCCTGATTCAACATAAGATAAGATGTCTTCAACTTTTTGAAGCTCACCGCGGGATGTGTTAATTAAAATCACACCCTCTTTCATTTTCTCAATTTTTTCTGCATTCAAGAATTCATCATTTGAACCCTTAAAGTATGGCATATGCATTGAGATAATATCCGATTCTTTGAGAAGTGTATCCAAATCAACTTGTGTGCATACATCTCCTAAATAATCCTTCTTTACAATATCGTAGCCAATCACATTCGCACCAATTCCATGGAAGAGTTGGGCTGCAGTGAAGCCAATTTTCCCTAACCCGATGATTCCAACGGTAGATTTGCGAACTTCCTTACTAAACATAAACTCGTCAATAATAAGGTTTCCATCTTTTCCTTTATCCCCCATGTATTGAACATGACGTGATAAGGTCATGGCAAAGGTTAATGCAAGCTCTGCAATTGCATTGGGTGAGTAAAAGGGTACATAGGCTACTTTAAGTCCTAAATCTTTTGCAGCATCAAGGTCAATATGGTTATAACCCACAGTACGTGTCAACACATACTGTACCCCATAATCTTTATAAATCTGAAGGTTTTGACGCGATCCTGGACATCCACCACGAAGCATAACAGCATCGCATCCTTTCGCAAGATGCACTGTCTCATCATTCAACATGGATTCTGTGAGCACTAGATCAAAATTGAAGCGTGCGTTTAAATCTTCAAAGAACGGTCTTTCGACACGTCTCACACCATAACATAATAGTTTCATAAACAAATTCTCCTTTCTTATTTTATACAATTCCTGCACTGTGAAGTGCGGTTAATACAAACAACCAGAAAATAATTGCGACAATCGATAATACCGTTGAGATGAGTGATGCATTTGATGAGAAGAGTGCTTCTTTATCAAAATTTATTGCATACCCAACCGCTACGGTTGCAGGTGGTGTTGCAAGCATAATAACAATACCTGTAATCGCAACATAATCAAGGGCTAAAAATCCCATAGACTTAAATACCATCATGACTACAAGCATCAAGGCTGGCATGACGAGAAGTTTCACAAATGAGTAAACCCAAACATCAATGTCTTTTGTTGCATCAGCAAGTGAGATTTGTGCCAACGTCATCCCAATTGCAAGCCATGCTAGTGGTGAAGATAATGAACCCAGATAGCTTACAGCACTCATAAACCATGGGAGTGTCTTATCAAGACGTAAAATTGCACCAGTCCATGCAGTATCACCACTGCCAATGGTAACTTGTGGTAAACTTCCTTGGAACATCCAAATCATAAATCCTAAGAAAGTACTTAGAATGATTGGATTTAAAATAATTTGACTGAGGTTTTTCTTTTCAAGTTTCAACCCAGAGAAAAGAATGAATCCATACGAGTATAAGAACACGCGGTATGCAATGTTAAAGAGGTTTGCATAAAGGGTTCCTTCAGTCCCTAAGAACGCTGAAATAATTGGAATCCCAAAGAATGTTGTGGATCCAAAAATCGTGAGACCACGCATTGCATCAAGTTTATCCCCTTTATATTTCACCACATAGATGTATGAAAATACAATCAGCAATACATATGCTACAAATCCAAAAATAAATGAGTTGAGTCCAATCGTAAATGTTTCAGGACCAATATTGGTCATAAATGCATTGAATGCAAGTGCTGGTAGGGCAACATTCATTAATACTGCGGTTAAGGCCTTTGGCCCTTGTTCTGTAACCTTCCCCGTTTTTCTCAGGTAATACCCGAGTAAGATAATGGCGATTGTTGAAAAAATCGCGCCTAAAAAATTGTTATCTGAGATAACTTGTTTGATAATATCCATAATATCCTCCTGTGTCCTTTCATTATAAAATCAAAATGAAAATGAAGGATTAAATCTAAAAAATATTTTCCTGTTCAAGAAAGAATATTTTAGTGCAAAAAACAAACCGGTCATATTTTGTGAAACAATAAAATTAGTGTTAATTTTCACATATTATAATGTTTAAGATTTTTGGTGATTTCAAGAAGATACTGAGGTATCTTTAGGGAATAAAAAAACAAGGCGAACCTTGTTTTTTTGATAGATTGATTAACGCTTTGAGGTCAATCGATTGTTTTTGATGGTGTAATAAAATGTTGAACCAATATCATAGATTGATATAACACATAGGATGGCAAAGATAATCGCGAAGGTTAATGAGATGCCTTGAACTGGAAGGATGGTCTTCAAAAACTGTGAAAACTCAGGGGTTATCAAATTCGAATTGAGCAATACAATCACTGCAACAACCATCGCAAACGCATTTGAAATCAGTGTTGAGATGGCAACAACAAAATTATAGCGATCAAAAGCAAGCTTTAGCACTGAAGACAGGATATCCAAGGATGCACTAAGGGTAATCAGCAATGCATACTGATGCAGTACCTCGAGGTTAAAAACATAGGTTTCAATGGTGCCATCGATGATGAGTGGAATGTTCATATCATTTAACACCATCGCAAGCAAGATACTCACAAAGAATAGTGTCATCACGATCTCTGTGATGACCTCTCCTTTTGAGATCCTCTTCATGTTTTCTTTTTCTAATGGTGGTAAATCATCAACCGACCATTCTTTGTGGCTTAAGTCAGGTCCATGCGCTTCAAGGATTGCGTATACAAGCGTAACGCCAACAATTGCGGTTACACTCATTGAGATAATCACGGATAGATTTGCAAAGATGCGTGTGATTATAAAGACAATGAGTGATTGAGTGTCCATCGTATGAAGGGGTGCACCAATCACATCACTCACAATCACAATCCCAGCAATGACACTGGATACAATCAACACAATTCGCACAACAAGTTTCAATGTATCTATGTATTGATCAAAGATATCGGGCGAAATCAAATATCGTGGTTTTTCACGATATTTTGATGCCAGATCTTTTGGATTCCCCAGTGTTTGTAATACCGTCTTAACATCATCCGTTTCCTCTAGCATGTCTTCAATTAATGAGTTAAGTTCCAAGGATACATCCTTGCGTTGATTTTCAGGTAATCGACGGACTACATCCGCAATATAACGTTCGATATAATGATTCATCATTTAAATTTCCTCTTCTAGAAACTTTAGTTCATTGTTTAGTTTCTTCCATTCTTTGATTAGTCCCTCATAAACAGTCTGTCCCAGATCGCTCAACACATAATACTTACGTGGTCGTGTTTCCTGAGTGTCCCATTCGCTTTTTAAAATGTTTTGTTTGTCAAGGCGGCGTAACATTGGATACAAAGTTGATGCGTCAATCACAACCCCTTTTTCTTCTAAGCTTTGTAGCAGTGAATACCCATACTGCGGTTTGTTGCATTGACTGAGTACCACAAGGGTTAAGGTTCCCCTTCGCAATTCCGTCACCATACTTTGGATAAGTTCTTGTGATTCCATATTCTCACCTCAATCACAGTATACTGTATGTCATACACTATTGTCAATTTAATAACATTTGATTATCTTATAACATATTCAGATGTTCTTTTATGGGTTTGAATATGATAGGATAGATGTATGAAAACGACACTTGAAACAACACTCAACCATCTCATGCATCATTATGGCCCGTTACATTGGTGGCCTGCAGAAAACGACATTGAAATGATGCTTGGCGCGGTTTTAGTCCAAAATACCAACTGGACGAATGTAGAAAAAGCCCTCCAGAACTTTAATGTTCCTTTTGAGGGTCAAGTCATCTTGAATCTTCCCCTTGAGACGCTTCAAACATTCATACGTCCTTCTGGCTTTTATACACGCAAATCGACAACGATACACGGTTTGCTTATGGTATCAGCAGTATGATTTTGATGTTAAGAATCTGGAAGGCATCGATACACCTTGTATTCGTAACCAGTTACTGAGCATTAAAGGCATTGGAAAAGAAACAGCCGATTGTATTTTGTTATACGCGTTTAACCGCCCTGTGTTTGTGGTCGATGCTTATTTAAAACGTATCTTGAAATCTTTGGGTCTATTTCACACAGACAACTATGATGTCATTCAACAGGAGATGATGGATTTTTTTGGACATGATGTCACATTATATCAAGAACTTCATGCATGTATTGTCGAGCATGGTAAGCAAAAGACACCAATCGATGCATTTGACCTTGTCGGCATACCCAATAAAGTGTATCTTGATGTCATGAATCGTGAACCGAAGTTTAAAGAAATTCACGATACTTATGGGTATGTAACCCGTATTTCACATCCAGATCCGTATACAGGATTTGTCTATACAATCATTGGCCAACTGTTGAGCGCTGCTTCTGCTCACGCAATTTTCACCCGTTTTATACACCGGTTTCCTGATGTTGCATCGGTGAATCAGGCATCGTTACAACAGGTGATGGACCTTGGGCTTACACATAATAAAGCATGTGCCATTAAATCATTATGTGAAAAGGTTTCAGGACAGGAATTCAGCTTTGAGTACATAAACACTTTATCCGATGAACACGCGATTGAAGCATTAACAAAACTCAAAGGACTGGGGCGATGGAGTGCAATTATTATTCTCATCCACACTTATAATCGACTGAATCTTACAAGCTATGATGATATTGCACTTCGTAAGTCAGTCGCGCGCATTTTAAAGATTGAGTCTGTTTCTAAACGCAATTCGACCGGTATATGGCACGTTTTGAACCCTATAAGTCGTTGCTTCGATTTTCTTATGGAAACTCAACAAATTAAAAGACTGATAAATATCAGTCTAAAGTTCTTTATAGGTTACCAGTTCAATGTCTGGATGGTTTTTAAAGTGTTTTTGAGAAGTCTGAATGAATGATGAACTCAAGGATATGGATTCGATTTTCAAGCCATGATGACCCATGATAAATCGTACAATCAAGATATCCTGGATGACACATGATTTCAGTTGTCTCATGGTCTAAAATTCCTTGTAGCAATGCATCAAGATATGCTTTATCTTCGGATTCAGACGCGCACCGCATTCATCAAAGTCCCAAATAAAATGTTCAACCCCACGCATATCTGGGGATGCCTGATAATTTATCCGAATTGGAAGGTTGTACTTACGTCCAAGACGTTCGATAATCTCTGGATTGTTTTGAAACGTATGTGCGTGATGGTGTGAATCAAGGTGAGTTGGGGTAATGCCTGCATCAATTGCTTTTTGAATCTGTGCATCCCATTCTTGATAGACTTCCTCTTCATCAAAGGGTTCTGTTTTTAAACCATGCTTGCTTTTTAAAGTTACCGTGTTCATCAACCAATGTTTTATGAGTGTTAAGCAAGGGTCTTCCACAGGTTAAGACCATGTGAATGCCCACTCCAAGCTCTGGCGCTTGCTTTGCGAGTTCAACCGCATGGGTAAACCCTGGCATATTGGTCATTAATGTTGCGGATGTAAGGATGCCTTGTGTATGTGCATCCATGATCCCCCAATTAATACCACGGGAATATCCAAAATCATCTGAATTAATAATTACTTTTTTCATCAATTTCACCACAGTGTTTGGGTAAAACACTGCCCCTTCTACACACTCAATCCTATCATACCTCATCAATTTAGGAAACCCTTACAACAGTTTTATTGGAATTCGTCTAAATCGTGTATAATGAAAGATATTGTGGAGGTTTTTATATGGAATGTGTACGGTGTGATTGGGCTCATAGACACCCTTTGGAACAAGATTATCACGACACCTATTGGGGTGTCCCTGTTTATGATGATTTGGAATTATTTAAGATGTTGATGCTTGAATGCAATCAAGCGGGTTTAAGTTGGACAACCATCATCAAGCGGATGGATAGCTTGTGTGAAGCCTATGATAACTTTGATCCGCATATCTTAGTTACTTACGATGATCAAAAAGTACAAGCGCTCATGCAAAATGAAGGGATTATTCGAAATCGCTTAAAAATTAATGCTGCCATTACAAATGCCCATGCTTATTTCAAGGTCTGTGAAGCGTATGGCTCTTTCAGTACCTATCTTTGGAGTTTTGTTGGTGGTACTCCCATCATGAATCATCCAAAAACCCATGCTGATGTACCAGCGACAACGGATATTTCGGATGCGCTGAGTAAATCGCTAAAAAAACTTGGGTTTAAGTTTGTTGGTTCTACGATTGTCTACGCGTTTATGCAAGCGGTGGGAATGGTGAATGACCATGTTGAGACCTGTGCCTTTAAATACACCTTGAAGGATTAATCATCCTTCTTTTTTATCGATCCATGGGTTTGATACCACGTCGGGATTTCTGAATCATCACGATACCAGTCGCGCATGATTTGATAATTATCGTGCATGATATCAATTTGTTCTTGACCCAATGGAATGGCCCAAGGCAGTGAAGCAATCGCATTGACATAGGAATAGAGCTTGAGAAGTTTGAAGAATTCATGGGGTGGTTCTTGGTTGAAATACCCATGAATTTGTCCACATGCAAAGGGTTCACTGACCTTAACACTCCAAATAATTCGGTTGAATTCCTCCCATGGATCACCTACTCCCACCGGTTGAAGTCAATAATGGATACCCTGTTGTGGGGGTTATAGATCATGTTTGAACCATGATAATCACCGTGTTGATAAACACTTGGCCGTTTGTTTAGATAAGGGCGGTACGCTTCGATGGTTTTAAGACATGATGCATCATCTGGATATCTCAAGCCACACAGATGATACGCCTGTATCTTTTGATCAATTTTGTGATTATACAGTGTTTCCCAATCCTCATTGGTGTCATCGCAATTAATTGAATGCATCGCTTTGAGCAACTGTCCAGCTTCTACACCACACGCATATTGTGCATGGTTATCCAGAGTTGGTAGCACATTCACTAAGCCAACACCTTCCATCCACGTATAAACACGGTATACACGATGATGCTGTTCAAGCACGCCAAAATCTATAGGTTTGGGAAACGCATCGTTCAGTGTTTCACAGCGCTTTAAAAATTCATATTCTTGAGTATAGACCTTGAGATTGGAAGCATCACCAACGCGGACCAAAAAATATTCATGATGTTTGGTGTAAACCAAAACGTTGACATCGTGTGAAAAGCCACCCTCAATCAGTTCAAGATACGCAGCGTCTTTACACACTGGAATGTCTTGGATAATTTGAAACGAGAACATTTGAATCTCCTTTATTTATAGTATACATCAAATAATCTCAGATAAAAGCGTAAGTTGAAAATAGTTTTCATGAATGTGTGATACACTTTGACTATATAAATAGAGGAGGTACTTCTAGATGAATACACGTTTTCCTGAAGGGTTTTTATGGGTGGTGCGACCGCAGCAAACCAATTGGAAGGTGCATACTTAACAGATGGTAAAGGACCATCCGTTTCGGATGCCATGCCAGGTGGCAAAGCACGGATGCAAATCGCTTCACAACCTGATTTTGATTGGGACATTTTAGAGAACAGATATGTTTACCCAAATCACATTGGCATTGATCACTATACACGGTTTAAAGAGGACATTGCATTGTTTGCGGAAATGGGATTTAAAGTCTATCGATTCTCAATTGCTTGGTCACGCATTTTCCCAACCGGGACTGAAACACAACCCAATGAACAAGGATTGAAGTTTTATGATGAACTCATTGATACCTGTTTAAGTTATGGTATTGAACCCCTGATTACCATTTCACACTATGAAATGCCGTTAAATCTTGCGAAAATGGGTGGATGGCAAAATCGTGATTGCATTGCTCATTTTGAACGATATGCAAAAACAGTGCTCACACGTTATAAGATAAAGTGAAGTATTGGCTG